>NZ_BAEU01000111.1:0-12478 GCF_000246875.1 Halomonas sp. KM-1 | reverse complement strand
AGCCAGGATAACTACCTTGTAGGTGTATCTGGCAATGTCATCGATCTGAGAGATTTCGCGCTGTAACTGTTTTATTTTACCGTTATATTCGTTTCCCTCTTCATCAAAACACTCCCCTTCTAGAATTCTATTAACATCCATTGAAAGGAGTTCTTCTAGTGAAATCTCTTTTTGTTCGAAGTTCGATTCGTTTGTCCTGAATTTAGCTTGCAATAAATACAACTTTTTTGTTTCTTGATCAATGTAATAGCCATCGATTCCGCCATCGTATGATCCATCTGTTATAAGTCGTTCTCGCTCCTCAAAATTAAGCAAACCAAAAGAGACCTTTAGAAAAAGATGGATGCTCGCTCTTGAGCGAGCTTGGTTTAGCTTTTCAGGGTCTAAGTCGCCTATCCTGTATCGTACAAATCTTTCAGGAGCATCCCTCAAGATTTGATCCAGTATGTTTAGATAAACCTTATATTTCATGCTTCTTCGGTTCCATTTAAGGCCTAACGCCCGCAACAACGGGCAATTTGGAGCGCAGCGGACAATTGATCCGGGTGCTTGAGCTTGTTATACGAAATCCTAAGGCCCTCTCTGTATACAATCTTGAATGTACCTAAAGACTGTGTACATTGCATTTACGATAGCTGTTGCTTCTGGAACATCCAGCAAGTCGTTTACATGTGCGAGACTCGCGTGGTTCCGGAGTGTCGAGAAAGCATCAATTGAAGCTGCAAATGAATTGAGCACCCTTGTAATCTCTTGAGCCCTATGACCTGAAGCAACCAACGCCGGGTGTAGCTTTCGAAGTTCTTTGAACGCTTTAGATGCCGAAGGATCATTCGGAAGAATAATTTGGTTATCATTGCAAAGTTGAACCAAGTACCCATGGAGTGCAGTGTGTGCACGATCAATTGCGCTTGAAGAATCTACGGTTCCGATTAGTGCTTTTGGCGTCTCCTAGAGCTCGCATTACCGAAGTTGAAATCGACTCGCTAACTTCCGGCGCGGCGACGCCCCCCGCTGTTTGAATTAACTGCTCATCAATGATCTGATAGTGATCCTGGTTGATAAGCAAAATCTGATTGATATGTTGTACAGTCGGCACTGTGACGCCGCTACGCTCCAGTTCCTTAAGTGCATCATAAATAGCTGCAATAAAATTTGGGGCGTCTTCCGCTGCGGCTCGCGCCTGCCGAGACATATCCGACTCTGCCCAATCAAGGGAAGAGCTGCGGGCATAGTTCTCACCAGAAATTTTGCAGAAGTGCTGCTTGAATACTTCAATGATATGTTGCCGGCTCGTTGACCCTGATACCCTCCGAATCAACGAGATGAAATCATCTACAGCTCGATCACTGAGTGGTGTGGCAGCTCCCATGGGAAATCTGAGCTCGCTTGCCATTTGAAGCGACATCATTTTCTCCGTTTTTTGTATAATAGTGATTGGTCTGCACGTCCTGATATTCAATGAACCATCCTGCGTGTTCAACATTATTATCTGACGCGCTTCAGTTCTTCCAACTCATTGATTTTTTCTCGTGCTCAAGTATAACTGGGCCACTTATCCAGAATTCTCGCTCATGCGAAGTTTGCCGATACCAATATGCTATATGCGTACTACTAATGTTTAGGATGCAGAAAGGTTATGCTGTGCCATAGCCCTGATTACTGTTAACCGAACCCCAAACCAGCCCAAACGCTCGCCGCCTCTCCCGCATAAACAAGCCACCCAACCACCCCACAATTCACCACCACCCCACACCAAAAAATGACCTGAAACGGCTGCTTCCTGGTTTTATGCCGAAATAGCCGCTGCGCTACCAGCGCGCCGGGCCAGCCGCCAATCAAGCCTGCGAAGAGCAGCGTGGCTTCTGGTGTACGCCTTCTGCCCTTCCCTGCTGCGGCTTTATCGATGCCGTACATGGCGAAGGTGATCACGCTCAGCAGCGCGTATGCCGCTATGAGCTGCACTGGTGTGTAGCCTAGAGCGCTCAGGGCTGCCAGGAGCGCGAAGAAGGCAGCGGCAATGGCGCACGCCAACATCAGCCCTTTGGAGCGTGGGGATGCGTGACGTGCCGCTTTGAGGTAGCCCGCCTTCTGGGCTCTCGGTCTGTTCTGGCTGTCGTGTGTCAGGTGGTGGAGGCCTCGTTCCACTCGGTGAGTTTGCCTTCATGGCGCATGGGTTATCTCTTGTGAATCAGTCAATTGTCAGAGAATACCATGTGCGGTCGAATTTGTTTGAATTCAGTAAGTTACTAAGGAATGTAAATAAGACTTGATTTCGTCAGGCGGGGATAATGGGGAGTCGGGGCACGCTACCGCCCCTGCTGCAGAATGGATGATGGTTCGCATCATCCTAATGCGGCAGTCCCTGAGTACGTCGTGATTGGGTAAGCTATCTTCTGTAGCTCTTAACTCAAAGTAACCAAGGGAAACGTTGAGGGCAACGTCAACGAAAGCATGAGGCGCTGCTAGTACCGCTTCTCTTGATCTGAGCCGGGACATAAAAAGACCCCGAAGGCTGGATAACCAACCTTCGGGGTCTGTTATTTAAGCCAGGTCCGCGTTACTGCTGCGGACCTGTCGTTCAGCGGTGCAGGTCGAAGCGGTCGTTCTCCATGACCTTGACCCACCCTTTCACGAAGCGGTCGATCATGCGCTCCTCTCCGCCGTTGGCGGCGTACTCCTCGGCGATGGCGCGTAGCTGGGAGTTGGAGCCATACACGAGGTCGACGCGGGTGGCGGTCCACTTCTTGTCGCCCGTCTTGCGGTTACGACCTTCGAAGCGCTCTTCGCTCTCGTCGAGGGGCTCCCACACGGTGCCCATGTCGATGAGGTTGACGAAGAAGTCGTTGGTCAACTGGCCGGGGCGGTCGGTGAGGATGCCATCGTTATTGTCACCCACGTTGACGCCGATGGCGCGCATGCCGCCGAGCAGCGCGGTCATCTGCGGCACGCTGAGGTTGAGCATGAAGGCGCGGTCCACCATCAGGTGCTCGGCCGGGATTGAGGTCGCCTGGGGCTGCATGTAGTTGCGGAAGGCGTCGTGCCTCGGCTCCAGGTAGGCGATGGTATCCACCTCGGTCATTTCCTGGGTGGCGTCGGTGCGGCCCGGGGTGAACGGCACGGTGACGTTGTGCCCGGCCGCCTTGGCCGCCATCTCGACCCCGACGCTACCGCCCAGCACGATCATGTCCGCCAGGGAGATGTTGGCATCCGAGGCGTCCTTGATCTGCTCGAGCTTGTCGATCACGTCATACACGCCGGAGCGCTGGTTGATGTCCCAACCGGTTTGCGGTTCGAGACGGATGCGCGCGCCGTTGGCGCCGCCGCGGTGGTCGGTCTGGCGGTAGGTGCAGGCCGAGGCCCAGGCGGTGCTCACCAGCTGCTTGGCGGTGAGGCCGGAGTCGGCGATCTGCTGCTTGAGGGTGGCGATCTGCTGGTCGTTGACCAGCGGCCCCTGGTGATCGGGTACCGGGTCCTGCCAGATGAGCTCTTCAGCCGGCACCTGCGGGCCGAGGTAGCGGGCGCGCGGGCCCATGTCGCGATGCAGCAGCTTGTACCAGGCACGGGCGAATTCGTCGGCGAGCACCTCCGGGTTATCGTGATACTCCTTGGAGATCTCGAGATAGGCGGGGTCGGTGATCATCGCCATGTCGGCGGTGTTCATTACCGGTGGGTTCTTCTTGCCTTCCACGTGGGCGTCGGGTACCCAGTAGCCTTCCTTGACCTCGACCGGCTGCCACTGGTTGGCACCGGCGGGCGATTTCTTCACTTCCCATTGGTGGGCGAAGATGGTGTTGAGGTAGGAGTTGTCCCACTTGGTCGGCGTCGGGGTCCAGGCGCCTTCGAGGCCGGAGGTTACGGTGTACTCGCCGAGGCCGGTCTCATGGGTGTTGGCCCAGCCGAAGCCCTGCTGGTGGATCTTCGAGCCTTCCGGTGCTTCGCCCACGGCATCCGGCGAGCCGTTGCCGTGCATCTTGCCGAAGGTGTGGCCGCCCACCGTCAGCGCGACGGTCTCGCGATCGTTCATGCCCATGCGGGCGAAGGTCTCGCGTACGTCCTGGGCGGATTTCATGGCGTCCGGCACGCCGTTGGGGCCTTCCGGGTTGACGTAGATGAGGCCCATCTGCACCGCGGCGAGGGGGTTGTCGAGCACGCGGCTGCCGTCTTCCCAGCTGCCGGTGTAACGCTCGTCGTTGGTGGCCAGCCATTCGGTCTCGGGGCCCCAGTAGATGTCGTCCTCGGGGGCCCAGATGTCGGCGCGCCCGTAGCCGAAGCCGAAGGTGCGGAAGCCCATGGTTTCCAGCGCCCGGTTGCCGGCGAGCACCAGCAGGTCGGCCCAGGAGATTTTCTCGCCGTACTTCTGCTTGATCGGCCACAGCAGGCGGCGCGCCTTGTCCAGGTTGCCGTTGTCGGGCCAGCTGTTGAGCGGGGCGAAGCGCTGGGCGCCGGTACCGCCGCCGCCGCGACCGTCCACCGCACGATAGGTGCCGGCGGCGTGCCACGACATGCGAATGAAGAACGGGCCGTAGTGGCCCCAGTCGGCAGGCCACCAGTCTTGCGAGTCGGTCATCAAGGCATCGAGGTCGGCGCATAGCTCGTCGACGTCGAGCTGCGAGAACGCCTCGGCATAGCTGAAGTCGGCACCGAACGGGCTGGCGTCGGGGTGCTTCTGATGAAGGATGTTGAGGTTGAGCTGGTCGGGCCACCAGTGCTCGTTGCCCTGCAGACGGGACGTGGTGCGCGCCCCATACTCCCGGCGTGTAGGCTTTTGATCGGACACGGTCTTCTCCTCGACTGAATGGGGACCTACAGAACAGTTGGGCTGACGATTTATATCGCCTCGATTCAGCACCCTCTGACCGAGCCAGAAGGCAGTGAGGCGTCCTGTAAGCCGTCCATTACAGTGAAGGAGTGAAGGTCTAAACCGTCAAGGAGATGGGAGGCTTTCGGCTCGATAGGTGTAGGCTATGGGGCTACTCAGTGAAGCCGCATGCCGCTTCGACGACCGCCGAGAGATGCTGCGCCCACAGCCGGTAACCGGCGGTTGTAGCTGCTCCTACGCTCTCTCCTACGCTCTCTCCTACGCTCCCCCCTCCTACGCCTCCCTCCTCTATCCTCCCAGCTGCTACGCCCTCTCTTCATTTCCAAAGGGGGTTCTGACCGATGGTCGGGCAGTGCACCGTTGGCGCTTATCAGCTATTGCGAATCAAGAACAAGCAGGCTCTGGCTGAGGCCGTTAGATGCACCACATCACAAGGATTGGGCAATACAGGAGTTCCCAATGATCCCTTTGCATCGCTTTATCGCCACTTCCTCCCTCGGTCTGGGCGCCCTCGGCCTAGGCGCCCTTGGCGCGGCTACGGCGCTACCTACCCAACAGGCTCATGCCGGTACCTTCGTTCACCTGTTCGAATGGAAATGGACCGACGTGGCACAGGAGTGTGAGAATTTTCTCGCGCCGAAGGGCTTTAGCGCCGTCCAGGTGTCGCCACCACAGGAACACATACAAGGCGACACCTGGTGGGCCCGGTATCAGCCGGTGAGCTACCAATTGCACAGCCGCAGTGGCGATGCCAACGAGTTCGCCGACATGGTGCAGCGCTGCAACGCCGTCGGCGTGGATATCTACGTGGACGCGGTAATCAACCACATGGCCGCCGCCGGGGACGGTACCGGTACCGCCGGCTCATCCTATGACTCCGGCTCCCTAGACTATCCCGATTACAGCAGCAATGACTTCCACCCCCACTGCGACATCGAGCCCGAAGACTACCGCAACGATGCCTGGCGGGTGCGGCATTGTCGGCTGGTGGGCCTGCCCGACCTGAACACCTCGGACGATTACGTACAAAGCACTCTTGCCGGCTACCTGAACCACCTGACCTCCCTGGGGGTGAAAGGCATTCGCGTCGATGCGGCCAAGCACATGGCGCCGTCCGACATCAGCGGTATTCTCTCGCGGGTGAACGATCCCCTCTACGTCTTCCAGGAGGTGATCGACCTGGGCGGTGAAGCGGTGAGCGCCGACGAGTACACCGGCATTTCCGACGTCACGGAGTTTCGCTACAGCGCCTCGATCGGCGATGTCTTCAAGAACCAGCGCCTTGCCAACCTGAGCAATTTCGGCGAGGCCTGGGGATTCCTCTCCAGCCAAAATGCGGTGGTGTTCACCGATAACCACGACAATCAGCGCGGCCACGGCGCTGGCGGCGACAATATACTGACCTATCAGGACGGCAGCCTATACAACCTCGCCAATGTATTCATGCTGGCCTGGCCCTATGGTTATCCGAAGGTGATGTCGAGCTTCAGTTTCACCGACAGCGAACACGGGCCGCCTGCCCAGCCCGTTTATCAGAACGGCAGCGCCCAGTGCGGTGGCGCCTGGGTTTGTGAGCACCGCTGGAGCTCCATCGCCAATATGGTCGAGTTCCGCACCGTCACCGCTGGCACCGAGGTAACCGGCTGGTGGGACAACGGTAATAACCAGATTGCCTTCAACCGGGGCAGCGAGGGCTTTGTCGCCATCAACCGGGAAGGCGGCTCCCTCTCACGCACCTTCGATACCACGCTTCCGGATGGTGATTATCGCAACATCGCCGGAGACGGGAGCTGCGTCAGCGTGCAGGGTGGCCAGGTCGCGCTGAACGTTTCCCCGATGGAGGCCGCGGCGCTGCACGTGGGTGCGCTCTGCAATGGCGATGGTAACGGTAACGGCAATGACGATCCGCCCAGCGATGAGAACGTAAGCGTCACTTTTACCTGTGCGAACGGCACCACGGAACTTGGCCAGAGTGTCTATGTGACCGGCAGCAACCAGGCACTAGGCAACTGGTCGCCCGCCGAGGCGCTCAAGCTCGAGCCGGTGAACTACCCGACCTGGAGCGGCACCTTCAACATGCCGGAGAATGCCAATATCGAATGGAAGTGCATCAAGCGCAGCGAGACCGAGCCTGAGAGCATGCTGGAGTGGCAGCCCGGGAACAACAACCTGCTTGAAACCGGGCAAACCGGCTCTACGGTGAGCACTTCAGGAAGCTTCTGATTCTATGGCTCAGGCCATCATGACGTCGTGTACTGCCGGGCCGTTTTCCGGCAGTACCGTATATCTTGCTTCTTCTCGCTATACCGCGCTGGGCCGGCAACCACACGCCGTTTCGACGACCGCCGACAGGTGCTTCGCCCACAGCCGGTAACCGGCGGGCGACGGGTGAAACCGATCGGCACAGAAGAGAGCAGTCGCTTGGTTCGGTGCCAGTTCCACCGCGCCGGAATGGAACACGACCTCCAGCTCCGATGCCAACCGTTGGGCGTTTCGATCCAGCAGCCGTGCACGCAAGCCCAGCACTGCCCGCAGCGGCTGAGGAAGCGCAGGAAAGCGCCCCATGGGCGGCACCGCTGCGAAGACGACAGGTACCGAGCCGCAACGCTCGCGCACTGCCGAGACCAGCTCGCGCAGCTCCGTTCGCCAGACGCTGGCGCTATGCATCTGCAGCACATCGTTGACCCCGAGGGCCAGCACCACGACATCCGGTGTGAACTCGAGCTCGCTCTCGAGCAGCATGCTGCGTGCACGACGTGCCGTCGCCCCGCTACGCCCAAGCACCTGCCAGGCCACGGCTCGATCCGTTCTGGCCGCTGTGGCATGCGCAAGCTGGCCTACCAGGGCCTCCGAGTGCTCGGCAGCTCCCACACCGGCGGCCGTTGATTCGCCGATCAGCAGGAGGTTGAGAGGTGGGGAAGCGAGGGTTGGAGAAGCAAGACAGGGAGATGCTCCCGACACCAGCCCGGTGCAAAGACCGCTCGCCTCCGGCAAGCGCGGGATGGTGCGCCGTAGCCGTCGCCCCTGGAACATGAGAATCGGACCGAGCACCAGGCTCAGATTCGTTGCACTGCGCAGCGCCGGCTCACCCATCACCCTACTCCGGATAAGTTACCTAGGCGGCAACAAGCCGCTTGACCTTGAGCTCATTGCGATGCTGCTCGGCATGCCAGAGTTCGTATTGCGCCTGCTGGTTCAGCCAGCTTTCTGCCGAAGTATCAAACGCGATAGACAGCCGTATCGCCATTTCCGGACTGATGCCAGCCTTACCGTTCAACACAGCGCTCAGGGTCTTTCGACTCACGCCCAATCCTTCTGCGGCCGCCGTTACAGACAAGCCAAGAGGCTCGAGGCATAGCTCGCGCAATACTTCACCAGGATGGGGGGGATTGTGCATCAGCATGGCGGGTACCTCAGTGGCATCTCCATCTTCGAACCGAAACTGAATAATAAACGACCCTGTTGAAAGCATGCTACGCAGGGCTCTGCTCCCGCCTCATCTCTCCCAGCATGCCCTCCAGCTCGCTTTCGCTGACGCCGAGCATCTGCAGGATGTTGCGCTGGGCGGCGTTGAGGATGTGCTGGCGTTCCTGCTCGCCGGGCAGGCTCTTGGCGATGGCCACGGCGCCGACCAGGGAAGCAAGAATGGCGCGGGACTTGTCGGCGATGACTTCGCGGTCGGCTTCGAAGGGCAGCTTCTTCAGGCGGCTCAAGGCGATGAGCCGGGTTTCGAGCATCTTCTTCATGCTCAGGTAGGAGGCTTCGAAGAGCGTTCGCACCTCGGCGTTCTCGTTGCCGATCTCGTTGAACAGCACGGTTTCGGGGCCCGGCTTGTGCTTGCGCTCCAGCTCCTGGAGATTCCAGCAGTTGGCCACCAGCTCGGTCAGGTGCTTCACTGAGAGCGGCCCCTTGACCAGCCTGGCCGCGCGGCTGCTCTCGAGGGTTTCCCGCACCGAGGCGTGGTAGAGCGCTTCCTTCGAGGCGAAGTGGGCGTAGAAAGCGCCGTGGGTCATCTTGGCCAGCTTCATGATCTGGGCGATGGAGACCTTCTCGAAGCCCTTGCGGCTGAACAGCTCGATGGCCGACTTGAGAATACGCTCGCGCGATTTGGCCTTGTGGTTCGTCGAGTAGGGCATGGCAACTCACACTCCCACGGTGAATATTATGTTGATCATATCAACCTGACTGTTAGCGTGGCACAACCCCAAGCTGTTCAGGAAATTACCATGCAATCACCGCTCGTCATCACCGGCATGGGCATGATCAGTCCCCTTGGTTGCGGCGTCAAGGCAGGCTGGGAGCGCCTTCTCGCCGGCCGTTCCGGCATCTCTCCGATCACCCGCATCGATACCGGCGAGCTGCCGGTCAAGGTGGCAGGCGCGGTACCCGGCATCGAGGACGACCCTGAGGCCGGCCTCGATCCGGACCGTGTGCTGGATGCCAAGGAGCGTCGCAAGCTGGAGCTGTTCAGCCTCTATGCCATGGCCGCCGCCGAAGAGGCGCTGACCCAGGCCAATTGGTTCCCCGAGAGCGATGAGGACCGGCTGGCCACCGCCACCATCATCGGCTCTGGCATCGGCGGCTTCCCTACCATCACACAGGCGCAGAACACCCTGACGACCCGCGGCCACCGCCGGCTCTCCCCTTTCACCGTGCCGGCTTTCCTGGCCAATCTGGCGGCAGGTAACGTCTCGATTCGCTATGGCCTGCGCGGACCGCTTGGCTGCCCGGTCACGGCCTGTGCCGCCGGCGTGCAGGCCATCGGCGACGGCATGCGCATGATCCGCAGCGGCGAGGCCGAGGTGGCCCTGGTGGGCGGCGCCGAGGCCTGTATCGACCCGCTGTCGCTGGCCAGCTTCCACGCCATGAAGGCGCTCTCCACCGAGCAGGACGACCCCAGCAAGGCGTCACGCCCCTTCGATCAGGGCCGCAACGGCTTCGTGATGGGTGAAGGCGCGGGGCTGCTGGTGATCGAAACCCTGGCCCACGCCGAGGCACGCGGGGCAACGCCGCTGGCCATTCTCAGCGGCTACGGTACCAGCGCCGATGCTCACCACATCACCGCCGGCCCGGAAGACGGCGGTGGCGCCGCAGCGGCCATTCGGGCCGCGCTACGAATGGCGGGGCTCGCTCCCTCAGATATCGATCACATCAACGCTCACGCCACCTCGACCCCGGTGGGCGACCGGGCCGAGATCGCCGCCCTGCGCAACGCCTTCGGCGACGCCCTGGGTGGCATTCCGATCTCCGCCACCAAGTCCTCGACCGGGCATCTGCTGGGTGCCGCCGGCGGCGTGGAGAGCATCTTCTCTGCCTTGGCAGCCATGCACGACCGCCTGCCCCCGACCCTGAATCTGGAGAACCGCGACGAGGATCTGCACGATCTGGATATCGTCGGTGAGGCGCGGGAGCACGCCACTCAGCACGTGCTGTGCAACGGGTTCGGCTTCGGTGGGGTGAATGCCGCGCTGATCGTGAGCAAGGTGTAGGTGGGAAGTGTGCCGGTAGCAAACGCTACCGGCACATGAGCGAGGCGCCTGTTCAGTGCGCCAGCATTTCCTGCACGATACCTTCGGCATCCAGCTGTGACGGATAGTAGGTAGGCCAGTTGGTGAGCTCTTCCAGCAGCGCTTCCCGATCGTCTCCCCAATACAGGTGGAAGTGGTGGGCATCGGTCGGGAAAATGGCGTGGTCGCTGAACTGGATGTATTGCGGCATGTCCTCGTCGCCTTCTTCGCGCTCGAAGATGAACCTGACGCCTCGGTTCCCGGCGTCGTACGTCAGAATTTCATACCCGTCATAGACATACTGTCCGGTCCTCTCCTGGTCATCCTCGTAGAAGGTGACGGAATCGCCTTCGATGACGATACGATCGACGTCCGTCCGGTAGCCCGTCTCATAGTATTCCTTGTACTCCTCGGCGGTTCTCCCGTCGCTTTGCTCTGCCTTGTGAGCAAACACTTCATCGAGGGTGCCATCCTGCAGGTAGGGGTAGACGGACTGCCAGTCTCCTTCCCAATCGGAAAGGGACCGATCCTCGATCTGACTGTCTTCGAAATAGCCCGCGTAGATGTCCTCGTCGTGGCTATGGTCGTGATCGTGGCCGTTGTCATGGTCGTGACCGTTGTCATGGTCGTGATCGTGACCGTTGTCATGGTCGTGATCGTGCTCGTGCTCGTGCTCGTGCTCGTGACTATGATCGTGATTGCCGGCACTCTCTTCGGCAGAGGCGGAATCTCCGCTCTGTGCGATGGCCAGCGGCGTCCCTGCCACAATCAGAAGGCTGACGGCTACGGCGCTCATCTGTTTGGGTAATGTCAGTTCCATTGGTACACACTCCTTCCATTTCTTGGCTC
Organism: Halomonas sp. KM-1; assembly: GCF_000246875.1. Taxonomy (NCBI): domain Bacteria; kingdom Pseudomonadati; phylum Pseudomonadota; class Gammaproteobacteria; order Oceanospirillales; family Halomonadaceae; genus Halomonas; species Halomonas sp. KM-1. Next base: position 1,303 of record NZ_BAEU01000111.1, on the reverse strand, counting down.
GGGTTTCATCATCCAGACGAATGGCAAAATGCTATGCTATAACGTTGCTTTCACAGTCAAGCACACTTCAGTAACTGAGGCTACCTCTCGATGCGGGTGTAGCCGGTAGATCTCACTAGTGGCGATGGCCGTGGCCGCGGTGGTGGACATACCGCCGAACCTGTTCGTCATCGAGCACCGTGAGCATGACCAGGTGGTATTCGAGGTGAACCGCTCGTAGCTGCCCCCAGCGCCGAGCCGTCTGATCGGTGAGGCGCTCGATTTCTTCGAGCGTTGCGCGTTGCTTGGCAAAGAGTTGATCGAGTTCGCGCTCGCTTTCGATCACTTGCTCGCCAAGCTCACTGGCACGTTCACGCATGCGCTCAAAGGCTTGTTCGGTTCGCTCCCGCTGCTCTTCCGTCAGGTTCAGCTCGTCGGCCAGTTCCAGCACGTGCATGGGGCCTGGGTAGCCGTTCAACTCCGCCGGCAGGGCCAGCCCTATCCCTCTGCCCTGCTGGAGCCCTTCCACGTCGCTGGCAGAGAGCGCCTTGATCTCGCGTGAATGAAACCCGGCGTAGGAGCCGTGCCCTGCCGCTTCCCCCTGGGCCGCCCCGGTAGTGAGAACTAACAGCACAAAAGCCAGCAGACGTGTCATTGCAATGCCCTCTCTCGGTTTCGGTTGCACCTAGAGTGGGCCCGGCAGCATCATTTGGGTATGAGCGAGATCATATCCAGTCCGTTACCGGGCATCGCCTCGACCCTGGAGACACTAGCCGGCCGCCCTGGCCATCGGCGGCGGCTTGCCGCCGGGGAGATGCTGTTCCACGCCGGAGAGCCTGTCGCCTCGGTGTACGTGGTCCTGTCCGGTCAGGTGAGGATGATGAGAATGAACCATGTCGGAGCGGAGGTGACCGTCGACCGGGCCGGCCCCGCCCGCTGGTTGGCCGAGGCTTCGTTGTTCGCAGCTCGCTACCATTGCGATGCGATGGCCGACACCGAGGCTTGTCTGCTCAGCTACCCCAAGGCCGCCGTGCTCGAAGGCATGCAGCGGCAACCGACGCTGGCGACCGAGCTCATGATCGACCTGGCCCGGCGGCTGCATGAGGCGCGCCTGCGCATCGAGATTCTCAACATAGCCAGCGCCCAGGAACGACTGCTCACCTATCTGCAGGCTCACGCCAGCGGAGAGAACGCGGAGTTTACGCTGTCGGGTAGCTGGAAGGCCCTAGCCGGAGAGATCGGGCTGACGCACGAATCGGTCTATCGCGCACTGGCGCAGCTTGAGCGTGAGGGAAGGGTTCGGCGCAAGGGCCGGCAGGTATGG
>NZ_BAEU01000112.1:0-10684 GCF_000246875.1 Halomonas sp. KM-1 | reverse complement strand
ATATCGCGAGGTGCCGTAGCTGGCCACCAGGGCCTCGGCCTCCTGCGGGCGCAGCGGCGGCAACTCGATCAGGGTGAGCGGCAGCTCCGGCAGCTGCGGGCGCAGGCGGCTCTCCAGCGGGTCCTGCTCCAGGCGCGAGGTGAACAGCCAGATCACCGGCGCTTCCTGGGTACCCTGCAGCAGCCCGGTGAGCGTGGCCAGCAGCGCCTCGTCGGACCAGTGCAGGTCCTCCACCACCACCAGTTGCGGGCGATGAATGGAGCGCGCCAGGAGCAGATCGCGCAGTGCCAGCACCAGGCGCTGGCTGCGGGTCGCCGGGGTCATGGCCGCATAGAGCGACTGCGCCTCCTCCGGCTGAGGCAAGCCCAGCAGCGGACGCAACAGCATGGCGTGATCCATGGGAAGGCGCAGCGCCGAGAGACGAGCCAGCAGATGCGCCTCGGTTAGTTCTTCACCCTTCACCTCACCGGAAGCTTGCAGCAGCGAACGCGCGAGCTGCATCAGCGGGCCTTCGTCGGCACGGGTACCGAAGTCCAGCACCTCGGCCTGATGATGATCGGCATGGGCCGCGGCCATTTCGGCAAACTCGGCGCTGAGGCGCGTCTTGCCGATGCCCGCCACCCCGCGGATATAGATCAGATGACCGGCCTGGTAAGCCTGGGTGCTCTCGAGAATGGCTTGCAGCTGGCCCAACTGCACCCGGCGCCCCACCAGCTCGAAGCGAGCATCATGAGCCTCGTCCCGGGGTTGGCGATAGCGCAGCCACTCCCCGCCTTCATCATCGAAAACGAAGCGCTCCGTCAACTGCACCGCCACCCCACGCTCGACCCACACACCACTCTGCCCACCCGACATGGAAAGTGGCACAGCCGTAGGCCAATGGCCGGCCTGAAGATAAACGCCGCGGGCCACCCCCTGCTCCACCAGGGTGGCGGCACACAACAGGCCACGCTGCGCATCGCTGCGGTAAGCCCGGGGCAGCCCGAACAGCGCCGTGCCGCCTTCCTCCAGGCTGCCGCCGAAATGCTGCACCCAGCTCGCCAGCGCCGAGGGATCGGCCGCCACGGCATGTAGCTGGATCAGTACACGGGCGCTCTCCATCTCCTCGATATCGGCAGCGACAACGGCAGCCTCCTCGGCCTCCGCCGACAGCTCCTCGACCTCGACCTCATAGATCTCGGCCAGGTGGCGCGCGGTACGATACAGCACCGCCTTGCCACTCTCCGCCCGCTTGATGGAAGCGGTGGAGACGCACAAGCGCCGATCAAAACAGTACTCGGCCAGCGCCTCCTGACTCAGGCCCAGCCGCTTACGGTGCTGCTTCAAGCGCTCACGATCCAGCCGCAAGCGTCCGTCTTGGGGGATGGTCACTGGTGGGCTCCTTGGCCAATGAAAACATGAGGAAGGTTATTTTTAATTTCAATACCTGTGTTCAGGCAAATCTCTCGAGCTAAAATATTCAATACCAACCCCAAAATTCAACTCACCACTCTCTCTTCCACCGTGAATCGAACCAACACCATAAGTATTTGGGTGAGACTTATTCCTAAATTGATCAGACACCATGCGAGATGGGTATGGAATTTCTTCTCTTGGAAGAGCTTCCATTCTCCCGTAATCCACCCCCGCCGGATTATAAGCAAGATAAACATTGCGATAATTCCAAGGATTCCCCTCATAAATATTTTCGTTATACTCGAAGTGCTTTGAACCTATGCGAGCTACGTTTTCTGAGTAAAAACCAGACAGCTCAACAAAAGTGGACCCCAGATTTCCATTCAAATAAGGAATTTTCGGCTCAAACCCTCTATCCTTAGAGGTCACGGCAAAAAATACCACTGTATTGTTTTTATTAAATACGACCTGCAAATAAAATTTATCAAAGGAATAAATATATTCAAACAAACCTTTTTCGTTATCATGATTTTCACTTACGGGACTACCAAACACCGATTCCACGTGACTTATACTAACCCCCGCATTTATAAGCTCTAGCCCATCCTCAGCCCTCCTCTGCTCTATATAATTTCCATAAAAACCGTGAACATCATTGAGGTAGCCAATAACAGCCATGAGGCCCATCAAAAAAATAACAACAAATTTAAACCACTTTAAATGCGCGCTCAAGAACGCCCCCTTCAAATAAAATCATAACCGAGAGACCATACCTACGATATTATATCAATGCCATATCGAGGCCCGACATTCCTATAAATTAATGATCTCTTTTTATCGGTACGCTCCAGATTCCGACAAGGATTGCCCACAGACTGTCAACGAATGATTTATCCACTACTCTTTTTCTGCTCGCATCAACAAACTTCACAACGCGGGACATTACACTACCAGCCAAGAATGTTAGTTTTTTCATCCAACCGCACGCGCATGTTAACCACCTACTCGTCCTCTTATCCAGCTAATAGCTTCGTCAATGTCCGAGATAACCGTACAAGGAAAATCTTTTTCCAGCCCTAGGTGTTTCTGTTGCAACATTGTTCTCAGCGGCTTCTCTGTCATGAATGCATTACAATAGCCGACTGCGGCCGCAGCATGCTTAAAATCATAGAAGTCATTTGGCGCCAATTTTCTTCCTTTATCCCAGCGCACTGCCGCATGACATAGCGCAGGAATATGCAGGCTAGGCATCATTAATGCCACACGCTTTTTTGTAACCAGGCTCCCAAACACAGTGTGTAATTTGTACTCTTGGGCTCGCCTCTCATTGTCGGTAAGTGAAAGTGAGCTATTGGACTCCCTTGCATAACTATTCTCTAACCACATACGGGGGATATGCATAAACAGGCTCAAAGCACCACGAAACTCATCAAGATATACCTGTTTGAATTTTCTTACTTCCGATTGATGCTGACGGTTCAGCTTGTTCAAGTGCTCTGCCGTATCCGAGAAAGCGTCTCGCACTAAATCTTCATTGCTTTCCAACAACTCAATCATGTCTACAAGCGAAATCTGCCACATATGATCAAAAAATGCTTTCTGAATTACTAGCTCGTCAGTTGAATCAAATGGCGTTGATGATGGATGAACAACCCCAAGTACATAACTAAGTTTTGACCAAACCAGCTCTGTTGGCCCGTGAAATTCGGCATCCATATTCGAGAGCTTGGCAAATACGCTGATAAGTTCCTGCCCCACTCGCTGCTCATAAGGAACAAGCGTGACCCCATGGCTGAACTCATCAATTAGCGCTGCCGTTGCCCGGCGCGTTTTCAAGTCCTGCTGCTTAAGCAATTCAAAAAAGACGGATTCGCTGATTGGAAAAACAATAGCTCCCTGCTGAACAGCAGCCCTGATTTCGCGCAGCAATTGATCCGATGCAGACTTCGTTGATCTACCCATATCAGCATCTCGAAGGAGTATCCAGAATCGTTTATCTAAATAAACCTTTTCAACACCGCAAATTGAATTCCATAGTTCGACCATCTTGGCTTTGACGTAGCGATCAATAGAAATCTCTGGATGCCTCTGATGAAAACGAATTGACTCTGCTGGCGATTTGCAGCTTACTTTTCGCACAAAAAAAATCCCTAATGGTAACTTACACTATACTCAGCACCATGTCGAAGCGTAAGGTAGGTTTTCTTAGCAGCCCACCAGCTTGTCACAGCATAGCTCCACCTTCTGAAGTGGAGCTGGTTTTTCCAGACAGGAAAAGCGAATCCTATGCCTGAACCGGCTCTTGCTGAAGCCACTTCTCAAAGGCTCGACTCTCAGGCCTACCTTCCTTTGCTGCATAATACACAAGACGCAGATGGCGGTCTTCGTCGATAGACAATGAAGTATGCTCGAACTCCACTTGCCCAACCGTGGGTATCTGCAAGTGGCGAATGCCTTGGCATGGACCATGGATATCCTGCTGTTGCCACCAAGCCTTGAATTCAGGCGATACGTTTTCTAGTTCCGTCACCAAGTCGGTGATATCAGTATCATGTATGGCGCGCACAAAGTCACGACGAAAGCTCGATAAAATCTGTAGCGCTTGCTCATCCCAAGGAGAAAACAGCTCACGCATGCCGAGACTAGTAAACAGCATCCACAAGAAATTACGCCTATCGGCGGGTCGACTTGAAAAACCAAACACCCGGTCTGCGGCTGAATTCCAAATCAACACATCCCAGCGCAGATTAAGTACATAGGAAGGTCGTGAAGGGATGTCATTTAACAACCGATTTATCAACGGTGGAACCACACAAATGGCATGGCCTAGCTCCGGTGGCAGCCGCTGATGAGCTAGCAAGAAAAGGTGACGGCGCTCAGTCTCATCCAACTTGAGCACTCGTGAGAGGTTATCGAGAAAAGCAGAAGATGCCTTAATATCCCGCCCTTGCTCCAGCCACGTGTACCAAGACAAGCCAACCCCAGCCAAGGCTGCCACCTCTTCGCGGCGCAGCCCCGGTGTGCGCCGCCGGCCACCAGCAGGCAATCCCACCTCTTTCGGTGAGATTCGCTCGCGGCGGCTACGAAGAAATTCAGCCAGCTCTGCCCGGGTGTGCTGGGAGGGTGTCTGAGGTGCGCTCATAGGGTTACCTCAAGTAATAGCATAAACGGTCAAATTGTACCCTTCGAGAAACCGAAGAAGAATACCCATTCCTGGCTGACGAACCTGGGCCAGGACTCTTGCTTGATTAAGAGTTTACACATTGATGTGTCATCAATCTGCAAAGGGGTCAACAGGATTTACCAGTCACTTCTTCGCGATCAGCTAGAGACTCTGAAGTCCTCCAACCAGTATCGAACCTTCACCACCCTCAGCCGTCTCTGCGGCCAGTACCCGTTAGCCAAGCTGAGCGATCATCACCCAGAGCCCGTAGTCATCTGGTGCAGTAACGACTATCTGGGCATGTCCCAGCATCCGTGCGTACTTACCGAGATGCACAGGGCGCTAGGGGTCTATGGCGCCGGCTCAGGCGGGTCACGCAATATTGGTGGGTCTCACGAAGTGTACGCACGCCTGGAGGCAAGCCTCGCCGACTGGCACGGTAAGGAAGCTGCTCTGGTTTTCCCTACCGGCTTCGGCTCCAACGACGCCACCATCCAATGTCTTCTACGCCGCATTCCCAACTGCGTGGTGGTCAGCGACGAACTGAATCACGCCTCTATCGTGAACGGCATCCGCTCGACGCCCAACGAGCGCCAGATCTTCCGTCATAGCGACGTAGCCCATCTAGAGCAGATACTGTCCAGCTATCAACTGGATCGACCAAAGCTTGTGGTGTTCGAGTCAGTTTATTCGATGGACGGAGACATCGCCCCCATCGAAGAGATCGTCGCCGTTGCCAAGCACTACAACGCGCTCACCTACCTCGACGAAGTACATGCCGTTGGCATGTACGGCCCTCGTGGCGCGGGCATAGCGGCTGAACGCGGCCTTACCGATCAAGTAGATATTATTCAAGGCACCATGGCCAAAGCCATCGGGGTAATTGGTGGCTATATTGCCTCGACTCATGTGCTTGTCGATGCCGTGCGCTCCTTCGCTACCGGCTTCATTTTTACCACCTCGCTTCCTCCGGCAATAACCGCTGGTTGCCTAGCCAGTGTCGAGCATTTGAAGGCCAACAGTGCGGAGCGGGAGCGGTTGCACGCTCAAACGGCCAAGCTGCGCGCATACCTCCAACAACATGACATCCCAGTCATGCCCTGCTCACAAACGCACGTACTGCCGGTGCTGGTGGGCGAGGCGAAGCGCTGCAAATCTGCGGCTGAACGCTTACTGCATACCCACGGTGTGTACTTGCAGCCGATCAACTATCCATCGGTACCGGTAGGTACCGAGCGCTTCCGCGTGAATGCCACACCGAACCACAGCGACGCTCAAATCGAGCATTTGGCGGTATCACTACGCGAGACATTCGAGCATTTCTCCATTCCGCTTGCGTCCCAAGTGTTCAGTGCGGAGGTGGCCTGATGGATCTGCCCTTCCTTATCGTGCGCCCTGCGATGGTGGCCGACCTGAACAGGCTAGTGGAGCTGCGTGCTTACTTGCTGGATGGCACTGAAGCCATGTATTCGAGCAAGACACCAGAAGACTCAATGCGCTGGCGCGCGGCTTACCGCACTTGGCTGAGCAGCCACTTAAACACAAGCAATTGCGTGCATGTTCTCGCCGCAGAACACAAGGAAACTGGTGAAGTGCTTGGCTGTGCAACCGCGATTATCGATCAACGTGCACCAGCTCCCGGATGCCTTAACGGCTTGTCCGGCTGGGTACAGTCGGTGGTGGTGGAGCCGCAATGGCGTAACCGTGGCATAGCCCGGCAATTGATGCAGAACCTGCTGCGCTGGTTCGCCAGCTGCAGCGTAGGCTCCGTGGTGCTTCAGAGCACCGAGGCTGCCGACAAGCTGTACCAGACACTGGGCTTCGTCATCAGCGACGAGCGCCTACTGATCCATCAGGAGGCCTCGGCATGAAAATCCTTGTCATCGGCCTAGGCTACGCCGGCAAGCGCTACCAGCACGCCTTCGAGCATATCGCCGCGAGCACTGACCTGCCGCTGTCGCTGGCCTACGTCGGGCGCCGGCAGAAACCGACCGAGCTGCCCTATTTCAACAGCGTTGACCGGGCGCTGCAGGAGTTTGCACCGGATATCGTCGTGGTCAGCGTCAACGACCACAGCCATGCGCTAGTGCTGCAACAGCTGGCCGGTTATCGAGGCTTCGTGATCTGCGAGAAGCCACTGGCCACGCCGCAGGACAACCTGGACAAGCTGCTCGGCGCACTGAAACACATCAGTGGCTTTGCCCTGGATCTGGTGGAGCGCTACTCGGACGCCAGCCGGCAATTGCGCGAGTGGGTCGAACGCTACGACTGGCAATTGGTGCGCGCCAGCTTCCACTGGGGCAAGGATCGCATCAACGACTACCGCCCCACCTGCGGTGTCACCAGCGAAGTGATCCATGCCCTGGATCTACTTGGTTGGATCTGCCCGCGCGCCAGCCAGCTCAAGGTGCATGGCGTACTAGGCGTGCGCTCGGACTTTTCGATCTCCGGCAGCGAGGTGCTCGACACCCTACAGCTCACTGCCAGTCTGGGTGAGGCGCGAATTACCGGCTACGCCAGCTTCGTCAACATCGCACGCCAGCGCACGGTGGACTTCAGCTTCGTTGATCGCGATACCCGGCTGATACACGCACGCCTAGTGTTCGACACGCCGCGCTGGGACCACGACCAGCTTCGAATCTGGACACGCAACGCCAATGGAACCGAGGACTTGCTGCACGAGTTCGCAGCCGCCCCTCACGAGCCTGGACTCGACACTCTGCACAAACTCTCGCGTCTATGCCGGCAGGTGGTTCACGCAGTGGCACTCAAGGAACAACCACCCCAAGCCTTCGCCGATCTCGAAGCCGCCATGGAGCTACAGCGCCTGCTTAACGAGCTCGACAACCACGCCCAAACCCCACCACCGGTTCGCTACGTCCATGGCGAAACACGCGTGCTGCTGGCCGAGGACAGCGACTTGGAAAGCCTTGGATAGCTCACTCACAAGGAGAAAGACTATGTGTGGAATCACTGGATGGCTGTCCTACAGCCAGAACATGGAAACGCAACGCGGCACCCTCCAACGCATGACCGACACTATGGCCCTGCGCGGACCGGATGCCGGTGGGCTGTGGATCGACGGTCCAGTCGGCCTAGGACACCGACGCCTGTCGATCATTGACTTGGAAGGTGGCCGTCAACCAATGACAGCCATGCACGGCGGCCTGCGCGAAGTGGCCGCTATCACCTACAGCGGCGAGGTCTACAACTTCCGAGAGCTGCGCACCGAGCTGCAGCAACTCGGACACCAGTTCGAGACCCGCAGTGATACCGAAGTGGTTCTACGCGCCTATGTGGAATGGGGCGAAGCCTGCGTGGATCGTCTCAATGGCATGTATGCCTTCGCCATTTGGGATCTGCGCATCCAAGAACTACTGCTGATTCGCGATCGCATGGGTGTCAAGCCACTGTACTACTTCCAAACCTCCGACGGTGTGGTATTCGGCTCCGAGCCCAAGGCTCTGCTGGCCAATCCCCTGGTGCCGCGTAAAGTGCGCGCCGATGGCCTGCGAGAAATTCTGGAAATGGTGAAAACGCCGGGGCATGCCGTATTCGCCAGCATGAACGAAGTGATGCCAGGCGAGGTAGTGCGAATCAACCGCCAAGGCCTATACCGCCGCCACTATTGGAAGCTGGAAGCACGTGAGCATAGCCACTCGTTGGACGAGACCATTCGCCATACCCGCGACCTGCTGGAGGACATCGTCGAGCGCCAGATAATCGCTGACGTACCGCTATGCAGCCTGCTCTCAGGCGGGCTCGACTCTTCAATCATCACCGCGCTGGCTTCGAAGAAACTGCTGGCAGCCGGCAAGGAGAACATTCGCTCCTTTTCCGTCGACTTCGTTGATCACGGCAGCGGCTTCACCAGCGACGCCGTGCGCGGCACGCCGGATGCCCCATTTGTCCGTGATCTAGTGGAGAAGATCCGCTCCAGTCACCAGGAAATTGTCCTCGACAGTCGCGAACTGGCCGACCCAGCGCTACGTGCGCAGATCGTTCGCGCCCTCGACCTGCCTCCGGCCTTCTGGGGGGACATGTGGCCGTCGCTCTACCGCCTGTTCCAGGAGGTGCGCCGGCAATCGACAGTGGCACTGTCCGGGGAAAGCGCGGACGAGGTATTCGGCGGCTACCGCTGGTTCCACGACCCTGAGGCGATCCAGGCCCACACCTTTCCCTGGCTGACCTCAGTCACGGGCAAATATTTCGACGGTAAGCCTCTGTTCGATCAGGGACTGCTAGCACAGTTGGACATGCAGAATTTCCTGCATGACAGCTACTCCCAAGCGATCTCCGAAGCACCGGTACTGCCGACCGAAAGTACGATAGACCAGCGTATGCGCCAGATGAGCTACGTCAACCTGACGCGCTTTGTGCAGACCCTACTGGATCGCAAGGACCGCATGAGCATGGCCGTCGGCCTCGAGGTGCGGGTGCCCTTCTGCGACCACCGGCTGGTCGAGTATGCCTTCAACATTCCTTGGGCGATGAAGGCCTTCGACGGGCGGGAGAAAAGCATCCTGCGCGCAGCGACTCGCGACCTGCTGCCGAAGTCGATCAGCGAGCGGGTCAAGAGCCCCTACCCCTCGACCCAAGACCCTGCCTATGAACAGGCCCTACGCGATGCCCTAGCCGCCATCCAAGCTGATCGAAACGCGCCGGTGACGCCGCTCCTCGACAGAGGCCGACTCCAGCAAACACTTGCCAAGCCGCTCGGTAGCGTCTCGCCCATGTACGAGCGCATGGGCATGGAGTTGGCGGTCGGCCTCAACAGTTGGCTGAACGAGTACGACGTGAGTCTCGAACTCTAGCCCTCACAAGATGTGGTCCTGACTCGGGGCCACATCCTTTCCCTTAAATATTACCTGGACCCCAAGTGAGCAATGAGTATGAATACTCCTAACCAATCTTCCGTTTACCTAATAGCCTTGGGAGCCTTTGCCCTCGGCATGGCCTCCTACGTTACCGCTGGGCTGATTCCTATGATCGAAGCCTCATTCGCGGTATCCGTGTCGATGGCTGCACAATTGGTTACTGCCTTCACCCTCGCCTATGGACTGGGCTCTCCAATTTTTGTTGCCTTGACCCCAGCCCATCGACAGCGTGCCGGCCTGCTCTTGTCTCTAGGCCTGTTCGTCATCGCCAATGCCGCGAGCGCACTGGCCGAAAGCTTCACTGTGCTCATGATCTGGCGCGCCATTGCAGGCGTAGGTGCCGGCGTATACCTAGCCATGGGCATTGGCGCCTCTGCGGCAGTTTCCACCCCAGAACACCGCGGCAAGGCCATTGCAATCATTATGGGCGGCATGGCCAGCGGTGTGGTGCTTGGCGTACCGCTCAGCCTGTTGTTTGCTGAGCAGATGGGATGGCAATCGGCACTTTGGCTTGTCGCCCTACTCGGCTTGATTGCCTTTGTCGGCTTACTGCTAAAACTCCCAGCCCTGCCCGTAGCGACAGCCAGCTCGCTAAGACAGAAGCTGACGATTCTCAGCGACGGCCATGTACTGGTCATTCTGACGGTCTCCCTGCTTGCGGCCATTGCCAGCCTAGGCATGTACACCTTCATCGCTCCGCTATTGACTGACCCGGCCTATGGCGCCGTGCGCTCAGTCACACCCTATCTCTGGGTCTGGGGTATTGGCGGCGTACTCGGCAGCTTCTTGGTCGGGCCACTTGTTGATCGTCTCAAGGGACCGAATGTGACCTTTGCCATTATGTTGATTCTTGCAGCATCGCTATTTGTCCTACCGGTTTCAGCCGCGCTAAGCACCTGGTTGGTGATGCTACCGATCGTTCTTTGGGGTGCCGTTGGTTGGGCCTTGCAGGTGCCGCAAAATAACGAACTCATCCGGGCCCGCCAAGCTAAGGGCGACGGCAATTTAGCCATTGCCCTGAACGAATCAGCGCTGTACCTGGGCAGCGCCATTGGTGCAGCAGCCGGGGGCTTCGTACTGCTGCTGCAGCTTCCTGTCTGGTCACTGGCCGCATGCGCTGGCGGTGTAGCAGCGTTGGGTGCTCTTCTGCAGATCGTCAATCTGCGCCGGCAGCCAACGCTGGTAGCCGAGACGCAAGCCGGTTCCTGTAACTGAGAATCGAGAGAAAGAAATTCCCTATGGTTGGTAT
>NZ_BAEU01000113.1:0-5419 GCF_000246875.1 Halomonas sp. KM-1 | reverse complement strand
TCTATATAACACGCCTTTATCGTAACCATTATATCTCCCTGAAAAATTGCATAGACTACTACTCACGCGCCGCGTCTCTAAACGCGGCGCGCGGGCAGTTGTGGGTGCCTTCAGCCAACGATGCTTACTTTGCGCGATAGATGGCACATAGCTTGTGGCCATCCGGGTCACGTACGTAAGCGAGATGCACTGCGCCCAAGCTGCTTTCCCTTAGCCCAGGTGGATCTTCGATCGTCTTGCCTCCATGTGCGACCGCTGTGTCATGGAACGCCTGAACCTGCTCAGGGGAGTTGCACTTGAAGCCAATCGTGCTGCCATTCGCAGTCGTCGCTTCTTCGTCATTGATGGGCTCGGTCACACAAAACGAGCTCCCTTCATGCCGGTAGAAGAGACGCATATGGCCGGAAGCCGCCTGGTGGCGCAGTGGTTCCCCTGCTCCCAGCGTGCCGAGCACGGCATCGTAGAAGCGCTTCGAACGCTCGAGATCATTCGACCCAATCATCACATGATTTAACATTTTTTTCCTATTTGAGCACAAAGACCACCCACCAACGTCAATGAACTAGGCTACCACCCTCGCCATCAGGTGTGCGTCCACATACTGGCCGTTGCGAAAAGCGTAGTTCCGGCACGTTCCTTCAACCACAAAGCCATGCTTCTCGTAGAGGCGGATTGCCGCCTGATTGTCTGTGTAAACCTCGACCTCAATACGCGAAACGTTCATCCACTTCTCGCAGGTTTCGATTGCGGCCGATACGAGCGCAGATCCTACGCCGGCGCCACGGGCGGCTGCCTTGACGCCCATGCCAAATGTTGCGACATGGCGCCTACGAGGAGACTGGAAGACCTCCAACCCCAGCTGCCCCACGACCTGATCGCTCTGGATGGCAACCAGGCAGACGAACCCCGGGCGAGAGCAGTCGAGTCTTTTCTCCCAGGCGGCGACCGGTTGATAAGGGAGCTGCAGCGTATCCAGGTAGGCGTGCGGCTCGGAGTACAGTGCATGCACCTGCGGAATATCGGCAGGCTCCATGTGTCTGATCGTGATCGGCTGCATGGCGTCTTGTCGTGGTCTAGGGGTATGCGCACGCTGGTCTACACGCGCTGCTTATTCAGTTTTTCCTTACCCTACGCCAGCGTTGCCGGCAACGCCAACAGGCACGGAGACATTTTATTGACGCCTAACAAAACCGGGGGCGCCTAAGCGCCCCCGGTTGTTGATCAAGTCAGTAGCAAATACCCACCTCAATGCCACTTTCCTTTGCCACCTCCAACACCGATGACGGTGGAGACTGCCCCCGACTGGAAGTGGCCCAGCAGTTTGCTGTGGCTGTCGAAGAACAGGATGCTCAGGTAGACCGGTGTGCCTTGGAACTCGAAGCTCACGGTGTCGCGATAGAGCCGCTCGAGGTCGTTGGTGTAGACGTGCCCGAAGAGTGCGCCGCCGCCCGGTGAGGAGGCGCCTCCAGCATTGCCGTCGAAGGTCTTGCCGCCATTGGTGATATTGACCTGGAACTTCAGATAGAAGATCAGGCTGGCCACGCTGCCGTTGGCGGGATAGGCCGTTTCGGAAGCAACCAGTGTCTGGGCGACATCGTCGATCTTCTCGGGCTCGAGCTTGCCATGCATGGCGACACGGAAGTCGTGGGCGATCAGCTGCTTGTCGATGGTTTGCGGAGCGTTCATGGGGTGATACCTCGTATGTTGTTCTGGAAATGGCGGTCGGACCTCGACCGCGGCTTACTGCCCTAGTCATTCCAGTTGAAGAATCTCATACCGACCGCATCAGCTCGGTATCACCACGAACGCCGGTATCAGCCCCACGAAGCGCAACGGATCACTTCGGTATCACCTCGTCTCACCCCCTTGGTTACACCATCCTCTTGAGGGATTCTTAGGAAAACAACGACTGGGGGCGTCATCATGGACCATGCACCGCTGCGGGTCGCCATCATTGGCGGCGGGGTTTCCGGCCTGTCGCTGGCTTACTACCTACAGAAGTTCGGCAGCGAGGCGGCCCGGCAGATCGAGGTCACGCTGTTCGAGCGCAAGGCCACCCTGGGCGGCAACGCGGAGACGGTGTGGGTCGACCTGGGCAACCGGCGCATGCCGGGCAAGCCCGAGACGCCCTACCGCCGCTGGGCCGACCTGGGGGTGAATGACGTCAATCTGGCCACCTACCACCGCCTGCGCACGATACTCGCCGAGATCGGTGAGCTGGAGCGCATGAAGCCGCTGGAAAACAGCGAGTGCTACTTCAGCCGCGACGGCAGCATGGCCCTCACCGATGACCGGGATCTGGTACGCGGCGTGAGCGACCCGGCCCATGAGCTGAGCCTGGTCGATGGGGGCCGGCTGGCAGTGCTGATCGCCGTGGTTCACCGCAGCGCCATCAATCTGGTGGAGAGCCGGCGCATTACCCCGCGCTATACGGTGGACGACTTCTTCGATGGCTGCGTGGCCGCACCCGCCGAGATGCTGGGCGAAGCGGCGGAGCAGTTGAGCGCTACCATCGACTGGGACGACCCGGAGCTCTCGGCCCGGCTGGAGCGCATTCGCCACAGCATCTACTACCCGCGCATCTCGGCCATGTACTTCGCCGACGACCGCGGCCCGGGCGGCATGCCGCTGCAGGCGCCCTTCGAGTACTACCGCATTCAAGAAGGCGGTTCGCCGCCGGACCGCCGCTACTTCGAGCACGGCGCCCAGCACTGGCTGGAGGCGCTGGCGGCACATCTGGTCAATCCGCTGACACCGGGGCCGCAGGTGAAGATCCTGCGCGGTATCGAGGTGGAAGCCAGCCTCTCGACCCAAGGCGTGACGCTGACGGAGCGTGCGCCCGGCGAGCGCCGCTGGGAGGCCGACCTGCTGATCATGGCCACCCATGCCGAAGACGCCCTGCCGCTGCTGACCTTCGGCGATGGTCTGAGCGAGACCCAGCGGGAGCTGCAGCACATTCTCGGCAAGGTGCGCTATACCCGCAGCTTTGGCGTCTGTCACACCTCCGCCGCTCGGCTGCCGCCCAATCGCAACCTGTGGCGCACCTACAACATTGAGGTGCGCAACCCCGAAGACACCTTCTTCCCCTACCGCATCGACTACGTGGCGAATCGTCATCAGAACGATGCCGAAAACCCCTGCTACGACCGGGCGGGCCTGCCGCAGTACTTTGTCTCCCTGGTGGATGACCTGAACCGGATTCCCCGCGGCGAGATGCTCGACCGTCACCCCGCGCCGCTGGACGCCCCGGTAGCGCTGTCGGGTGTTGCCCCCGGCGAGTCTGGCTACCGCGACCGGCTGCCGCCGATGGAGAGCGCGCTGGAAGCCAAGGCCTGGACCCTGTTCAAGCACAACGTGCTGGATGCCGAGTGCCTCGAGGCGCAGGCGGAGATAGAGCACTACAATCAGAGCACCGCGCGCAAGCGCTTCGAAGGCCGGCAGGACCTCTGCCCACTGCTGTTCGCCGGCGGCTGGACGCGCGGTGCCGGTCTGCAGGAGCAGTGCCTTGAGCAGTCGGCGCATCTCGTCGCGCTGCTGCTGGCGGCACCGGAGCGCCGGGCCAATCCCCTGCGCTTAGCGCCGCCCAGCAGCCAGACAAGGCAGAGTCATCCGCAGGCCGGCGGCTTCACCCTGCTGCCAGCAAGCCTCTAGAGCGGCCTGAGCACTCGATTCGCCGCTCTCCCGGTCATGCTCGCCGCCGCTTTCCAGCCAGGCGGCGTGGGCCTCGATCAGGGCGCGGTGGTGCTCGCCCCAGGCACAGGGCTCCGCCCCCATCAGCTGGGTCAGGCGCCGGGCATAGTGGCGGGCCGCCTCCGGTCGCCCGTCGAGCAGGCTGACCTCCGCCGCCGCGATCAGGAAGCGATAGCCGTTGTGCCCCACGCAGCCGGCATCCAGCAGCGCTTCGCCCTCTTGTAGCGTCGCCAGGCGCGTCTCGATCTGCTCTTCCAGCAGCGCCCGGGTGCCCAGTACCCAGGGGCCGATAAAGGCCTTCAGGCCGTGCTGTTCGACAAGCTGCCAGGCACGCTCGATGCTGGCTCGCGCCTCGACCAGCCGCCCGGTGATCAGCTCGACCCGGGCACGACTCTCCAGCAGGAACGCCTCGAAACGACCGGAGCCCAGGCCACGCGCCACCGTCAGCGCCTGTTCGATCTGCTCGTCCGCCGCATAAGGCTCGCCCTGGGAGAGCAGAATCCACCCCGCCGTGAGCCGCGCCACCACCTCGGCGCGCCGATTGCCGACCCGCTTGCCCAGCTCGGCGGCATCGAAACAGTCAACCAGCGCCGCCTCGGTCTGGTTGGCGTAGATGCGGGCGGTACCCAGCATGAACAGGTTGGAAGCCTCCAGATCGGCATGGCCATGGGTTCGGCACAGCGTGACGCAGTGGTCGAAGAGCTCGAGGGTGCTGCGCATCTGCCCCTCGGCATAGTGGGCATCGCCCAGCCCGCTCAGGGCCTGGATCTCGGTGCGCACGTCACCGCCACGGCGGGCCTGCTCCAGGGCACGGATGTGATAGGCGCGGCTGGTGGCAAAGTCGCCCCGGGGGAAATAGAGATTGCCCTTGAGATAGAGCGCCTCGGCCAGGGGCAAGGGATCCTCCAGCGCCTCGGCCAGAGGCAGCAGGCCGTCGAGAATCGCCTCTTCCGCCTCCAGCGCATCGAGCATGTTCAACACCCGAGCCAGCCACAGATCGGCCGTGATGCGCTGCCCCTCCTCCCGGGCGAAGGTACGCGCCGCCTCGAAGTGCTCCCGCGCCGCCTGGATCTGCCCGGTGGCCATCGCCACCTGGCCCTGCAACAGCATCAGCCGGCACTCATCCTTCGGCGCGTAATCGATGGCGCGGCAATCCCTCAGCAGCGCCATGGCCTCCTCGTGTCGATAGCGGGCCATTTCCGCTGCCACCGCCTGCAGGAAGGCATTCGGCGCCTCCAATGAGCGCGCGCGATGCAGGTGGCGCGCCCGCAAGCCAGGTTCCGCCTCGCCGTAGAGCGCAGCCAGGCGCAGATGCAGCCTGTCACGCTGAATCTTGGGAATCCCCTCGTAGATGCCTTGCAGGATCAGGTCGTGCACGAAGCGGTAGCTGTCCTCTTCCAGCGGGCGCACCAGGCTGTAGCGCTGGGGAAGTTCGGGCTGATAATCGGCCTGCCCCAGCACCTCCTGCAGCGAGGCCAGGGAGAAGCGCTGCCCCATCACCGCGGCGATGCACATGGCCCGACGATCCAGATCGGTGAGCTGATCCAGCTTGCTCTGTACCAGATTGGCGAGGCTGGCCGGCAGGCTGCGATGAGGATGGAACAGCAGCAGCTGAGTCAGGAACAGCGGATTGCCCTGGGCCTGGGTCACGCAGCGGGCGGCGTGCTCGGCGGGCACCGTGCCGTAGCTGGCCACCAGGGCCTCGGCCTCCTGCGGGCGCAGCGGCGGC
>NZ_BAEU01000114.1:0-3439 GCF_000246875.1 Halomonas sp. KM-1 | reverse complement strand
CCTCCTCGTCGCTACCGACCTCGAAGAACTCATGGAAGTAGAACAGCCCCTCTTCGGCGGCCAGGCGCTCGACGAAGGCGAGATCGTCTTCACGGTACTGGGTAAGGTACTCCCGAGGCTCGGGTTCACGGGTGGCGGCGAAGGCGAGATCGGTCAGGCCGTGCTCGTCGCACAGGGTGTTGAGCACCGTGAGCGGCGAGACCTCCTGGAAGATGCGCGAGTTCTGGCGCAGGCCGAGGCGCCACAGGGCGGGACGGATCTCGACCCGGTAGAAGGTGTGGCGGTGGCCGCGGTCGCCACGGGCGAACTCGCTGACGATGCCGTTCACCTGGCGCAGCATCTCGTCGTCCTGCCAGATCGTCAGGGTGGCCTCGCGGTCGAGAATGTCGCGAGCAGAGAGGCTGCCGTTACGGCTGGCGAAGCGCACCGTGAGCTCGAAGGGGGCGGAGAGCCGTTCCCGGTGGGTGAACTCGATGACCGCCAGGCCCTCGGTATCGGGCAAGGTCAGAGTGAAATGCAAACCGGTGGCCTTGGCCATGTCGCCTCCCTGCGGCTGGAAGTACTCGATGTTATTGGTCGTTTTGCGTACACACGCATTTTCGCGCAGCAAAGCATACCAATCGTAGCCAGGCGTATCTGTGGCGCTTCGCTGATAAGAATGTAAGAAATAGCTTACAAAGGAGAGTGAGCTACCCTCTCCTCGCCAGTTGCCCTGCGCCAAGTGGCGCCAGCCGAGCCGCTCGAAGCTCGGCGTGGCGCTGGCGATTTAAATCGCTTGACCGCCGGAAACCTCAATGCGTTGGGCGTTGATCCAGCGATTTTCCTCCCCCAACAGTCTGGCAATCATTGGGCCGATGTCGTCGGGAACGCCCACACGGCCCAGAGCTGTCATCTCAGCGAAGACTTTATTCAGGTCTGGAATATCGCGAACTGCCCCACCAAGAAAGTCGGTTTCAATCGCCCCCGGTGCCACGGTGTTAACCGTGATGCCGCGACTTCCCAATTCCTTGGCCATGTAGACACTCAAGACTTCCACTGCTCCCTTGACCGCTGAGTAGGCGGAAAAGCCTGGATAGGAGACACGAGTCAGCCCAGAGGAAAGGTTGATGATGCGGCCACCATCGGCAATCAGCGGCAGCAATGCCTGAGTAAGGAAGAAGACTCCCTTGAAGTGTACGTTTACCAGCGCATCAAATTGCTCTTCAGTGGTTTCGGCCAACGGTGCCATATCACCATGGCCAGCGTTGTTGACAAGGTAATCGAAGGTGTCACGATGATAGACGTCGCGTAGCGCCATACGTAGCTGTTCGACGAAAGCCGCGAAGGAAGAGGCATTGCCCACATCGAGCTGCAGCGCGACAGCCCTGCGCCCCAGCGCTTCGACTTCAGCGACCACCGTCAAAGCCGCATCGGCCTGGCTATGATAGGTAATGACGACATCGCTGCCCTGGCGAGCGATATTCAGTGCGGTGTTACGGCCGAGACCACGGCTGGAACCGGTTACGATGGCGATCTTGGTCATGATAATACCCTGTGGTTCGTGAACGGGATCTCATTGTGTGTTCCGTGAAAAAAACCGTCCTTACCGAAACCTCGACGCTATTTGCCTATTCCTCCAAGGGGACACCGATGCGGCTACCAGCTGCTCAAGGGACGAATCATGACCGATGCTCTGCTTCAGGCCGTTAGAGGTTATGTAAAGAAATCAGATCCCAACAGCCTGGCCCAGACGCCGATTCCAGGCCTGACTATCCTTACTGCGCCCGAGCCAAGCGGGCTGGATTACGCAATCACCCGCCCTCTCGCATGCCTGGTACTGCAGGGTAGTAAGCAGGTGATGATGGGAGCTGACGTATTCACCTTCGGTGCTGGAGATTCACTGCTGATCACGGCGGATGTACCAACTGTCAGCCAGGTCATTCAGGCAACTACCGAAGAACCGTATATCTCGGTGGTGATCGATCTGAATCCTGCGCTGGTCACCGAACTGATGGAGGAAACAGAATCCATCCCGACCCCGGACTCAGCACCGATAAAGGTTGAACCAACCGATGTCGAGGTAAGCGAGGCCGTGCTACGCCTGATGCGTCTGCTGGATCGTCCAGCTTCCGTAACGGTGCTGCACGCTTCGCTGATGCGGGAACTGCACTACTGGCTACTAGCGGGGCGCCATGGCTCTGCCATCAGCCGCCTCGGTTGGCCCGAGGGACATGCCCAGCGCATCGCTCGAGCGGTAACAGTGCTGCGCACAGGCTTCAACAAACCTTTGCCAGTGGAGCATCTGGCTTCCGTAGCGGGTATGAGCCCCTCATCATTCCATCATCACTTCCGTAAACAGACCTCACTGACACCGCTGCAGTTTCAAAAGCAATTACGTTTGATCGAGGCAAGACGGCTAATGCTTGGAGAAGGGGTATCGGCGAGCAGTGCGGCATTCACCGTGGGTTATGAAAGCGTGTCACAATTTAGCCGCGAATACCGCCGATTCTTCGGCTTGCCGCCAGCCAAGGATACGACTAGACATAGAAACCACGCGTAGGGCCTTGTCAGCCGGCCGAACCGCTCGAAGGCGGGTAACGCTGGAAGCGAAGTAGGCAGGCGTAGAAACGAAAGCCCCTGAGCCAGGCAGCTGGCCCAGGGGCTTTGTGTCAGGCTTAACTCAATCAGGATGCTCGCACTAGAGCCGCAGTAGCCTTGCGGACAATCGGCAGTACTAACAGCAATACCGGGAATGCAATGACCCAAGAAACAGCCCATGCACTCAGCCACTTAGCAATGAACTGCTGGGTTATGCCCACACCCGTCAACGTACTGATCAGCGAAACGATGCACGTCATCAGGATGGACAGCAGCAAAGGCATAACGAGGGATGCATAACGCGCGGGAAGTTTTGGGATGCCAAGAAAAATGGTCGGCTTGTCTGAAGCGTTCATCAGGCTCTCCTGGATACAGTCAAGTAAGGCACATTCGCTCAAAACCGAGCGAACCCCTCCGGCAGGCCGGTGGTAGCGGCGCGTTGATTGACGTTGAACGCTTACGGTCAGTCGCGCATGTCGCGATGACAGGCAACATGGTAGTGCGTGCGACCAAGCATGGCAAGAGTTGCCTAACGCTGGGTGTCGTGCGAGAAGTGCCAGATTTTTATGCCACCGCGATGGACTTAATTCTATAGTTACTTTTCCCTTGCATACCATCTATTCTCGTAAATGTCGCACCCACAACGACGTTCCTTCCCATTAGATCGATCATGGTAACTTGGCCACTTCCTTCCCACTCGACGAAAGCCCAATGCCCATCATCTGGAGAAAAAATAAAAGGCCATTTAGTATAGTTACTCTTTTCCTTCTCCCACTCTACCGCCACACCAAAAATTTTCTCATTTTCATCTATTTGGTTATTGGCTGTTAGCTGAACTTTAAATTCCATGTACTGGCGTTCA